>NZ_JACHCW010000001.1:0-16606 GCF_014200825.1 Pedobacter sp. AK017 | reverse complement strand
TCCTTATGCAGACCTGGTAGATGACCAAGGAAATGGATTGATATTGGTAAAAGATTACCGTAGCGCATTCACCGATACAGTAGGGCGTGACAAATTGCTCGATATGAAATATCGACCTTATGATGAGATCGATGCGAGAGACTACAAAACCCGTATTAACGATTTTTTGATCAATACAGGCTTAAATTATAAGCTCTTTTCCTTTATTACAGCAGGTATAGCATATCAGTTTGAGAATCAGGTTTATGGATCAGAAGATTTAACAAAATTAGAAGATTATTCTATGCGACTTCTGATCAATCGTTATTATCAACCTAATTCTGTTAATCGCTATCCGGTTCCAATTGGGGGAAGGGTGGTTATTAATAACACCAATTCCGTATCACATCAAGCCAGGGCGCAGCTAAATTTTAATCGCAGTTTCGGAAAACACACGGTATCCGCATTAGCAGGATGGGAGATTAAACACCTCCGGACAAAAGGAAATGGCTATACATTATTCGGTTACCAAGAAGATGGAAGCGTTGTAAACGGTCAAATGGATTTTGTAACTAGTTTCCCTCAAAACCCTTGGTTTCTTAGGCCAGGTTCTGTTAATAATTCTCAGGAGATTACTGGAACTACTGATCGCTTTATATCTTCTTACACCAATTTAAGCTATAGTTTTGATGACCGATATTTTTTCAATGGCAGTATACGTGAAGATGCAGCAAACCTTTTTGGGGTAAAGTCCAAAATGCGTGGAACGCCTTTATGGTCTATAGGTGCAAATTGGCAAATTGGGAATGAGAAATTTTATCATTTGTCTTGGTTACCACGTTTAAATTTACGGGCGACATATGGATTCAGCGGTAACATCAATCGAAATGCAGTTGCGTTTCCAATAATATCTATGGATGGACTTAGTGAGGTCACCGGGGTACCAATTGCTTCGCTTCAAAATCCTCCAAATGAAGGATTGCGCTGGGAGCGAAACGGCAGATTAAATTTAGGTTTAGATCTTAGTTTTAAAAATGGTGTTATTCAAGGTAGTATTGAGTATTATGCTAGTAATAATAAAGACTTAGTTGCGCAAGCTCCGATTGATGGAACTTTAGGCATTGGACAATTCGGCTCGATAGACCCATCATTAACATACAATGTGGCAAATACGAATGGAAATGGATTCGATATCAATATCCAAACAAAAAATATAGATAGACAATTTAAATGGACAACCAATTGGATTTTCAGCTATGCAAACACAAAAGTAACTAAGTATTTAATGTCTCCCTCTGCAATAGGTATAGCTACATATATTTCTTCAGGATTTTATGCAAATCCTATTATTGGAAGACCACTGTTTGCAAACTATGCTTATCGTTGGGCGGGTTTAGATCCTACAACAGGTGATCCACAAGGGTATGTTAACGGACAACTTAGCAAAGATTATAGTAAATTGACTACAGGGTTAACTTTTGAGGATTTATCCTACTTTGGACCAAGTATTCCTACTTATCAAGGTGGTATTCGTAGTACCTTTCAATGGAAAGCTTTGACACTTTCTTTCAATATAACTTCCCGATTTGGTTATTATATTAGAAGGAGCAGTGTATCGTATAATACTTTTTTCAATACCTGGACAGGACATAGCGATTATACACTGCGTTGGCAAAAATCAGGGGATGAACAGATTACGTCAGTGCCTTCTGCTAAATTTCCGGAGGATAGCAATAGAGCTGTTTTTTATAGTAATTCGGATGTATTGATGGAAAAAGGTGATCATATCAGACTACAAGATATACAGATAAGATATTCGTTGATAAGGAAGGAAGGTTTGAGGCTGCCATTCCGACAATTAATACTCAACTCTAATTTGTCCAACCTGAATGTCTTGCTCTGGAAAGCCAATAAGCAGGGGATTGATCCTAATTTAGGAAATGCTCAGATTTCCATGAAGCCAGGGAGAGTTTGGTCTGTAGGACTTGATATAGTCTTTTAATAGAGGTGTGATTAAATATATTATGATGATGAATACAAGACATTATATTTTAACAATTATAGTTTTAATACTAGTATTGTTTACCAATGCATGTAAAAAAAGCTCCTTTCTTGATGCTAATCCAAATGATAGTTTGATTATCCCGAAAACGGTAGGACAATACCAGTCTCTATTGGATGATTATTCTCGCATGAATTATGGCACTCCGTATAATATAAATAGTGGTTCAGATGATTACTATCTTTTACCAGGCTTTTTTGACGCTTTTTATGATGAGACGGCGAAAAATGCATATATATGGAATGATAATATCTGGTTTCAGGGAAGTGGCGCGCTACTGAATTGGAATATACCTTATTCAGTTATTTTTAATGCCAATTTAGTATTACATGGGTTAAAAGATATTCAGGCCATTTCTGGAGAACAAACAGCGTGGAATAATTTAAAAGGACATGCATTATTTCTTAGAGCATTTCACTTTTACCAGCTATCACAACTCTTTTTGCCTGTTTATTCTGTTTCTTCAGCCAATAGCCAATTAGGTTTACCATTGCGGCTTGGCATTGATATTGATGAATCGATTAAAAGATCTACGGTTCAGGAAACCTACAATCAGATAATCAAAGATTTAAACGAGGCCAAAGAGCTTCTGCACGAACAATCAGGTGTTAAAACACGTCCTTCAAAACATGCCGTATACGCCCTGCTTTCGAGAATTTACCTTTCAATAGGTGATTATGAAAGTGCATTACAAAATGCTAACGCTTCGCTAGCTATTAATAATACGTTGTTAGATTATAACGTGCCGGATGTGCTTTCTAAAGGAAATGTAGAAATCATTTGGCCTGCCAAGATAGCATACGATGGACTACAACCGGCCTTTGATTTTGCGTCCAGTGCAGTTGACGAAGATCTACTAGGATCTTATTCGGCAAAAGATAAGAGGATAGCTGTGTTTTTTGATATAAACCAGTTAGGTGGAAAGTACTTTAAAGGCACATACAATTTTTCGCAAAACGAGGAACCCACTTCTCTTTTTACTGGCTTAGCTACGGATGAAATATACCTAATTCGTGCAGAGTGTTATGCCCGATTGGGAAACAAAGACTTAGCGTTAGCCGATTTGAATACGTTGATGGTTAAACGGTGGGTCGACGATGGCAGCTGGGTACCTTTTACGGCAACCACAGCTGCGGAAGCATTGGATAAAATACTGGTAGAGCGTAGAAAGGAATTGGTATTTAGAGGTTTGCGTTGGAGTGACCTAAGAAGATTGAATTCGGAAGGGCGTAACATAACTCTTACAAGGAAACTGGATGATGGGACTATAGTTTCGCTTGCACCGAATAGTTTGAAATACACTTACTTGATACCGCCAAGTGTAATAGGTTTTCACCCGGAAATGCCACAGAACCCACGTTAGTGGATTCTGTGAGCTTAATTTATTTATTTATATACACAACATGAAGAATTTGAAAATTAAATTCCAATTGGCTTTGCTATGTTCAGCTTTTCTCCTTATCAGTAATGTCACTGTCTCCCAAACAAAGCAGCAAGAAAACAAAGAAATACAGCCATTAAAGCTTGGCGAGCAGGTTCCAGACTTAAATTTAGGAGACATTTATGCTGGAGGTATAAAAGGACTAAAAAATGCTAAAGTTTCCGATTTTAGAGGAAAGCTTTTGATGCTGGATTTTTGGGCTACGACCTGCGGATTTTGCATTCAACAATTTCCAAAACTATCCAAGCTTCAGGAAGAATTTGGCGATGGGTTGCAGATTCTGCCTGTAGGATTTTCTAAGAAAGTTAATGGTGGCTCAGTCAAAGAAGCGATTGATAAATGGAAAGGTACCTATCAGGAAATGAAGGTGCCAACAGTAATTGCCGAAGATGATAATAATGAATTGTCAAAACTATTCCCATATGTTACTATGCCAACTATTGTCTGGATAAGCAAAGACGGAAAATTATTAGGGGTGACGGACTATCATGCCCTTACTAAACAAAATATTGCAGACCTGCTGCTTGAAAAAAAATTGAACTTTAGAGGTGAGAAAGATGAGGTAAAAGGTCGTTTCTATTCTCCTGAAAAGCCATTTTTAATCTCAAATACTAATCAAGGGCAAGGCAAAGGATATCGGTCGATTCTTATTGGAAATATTGACTCCTTATATTCTAGTCCGGGACTACAAAAGGTTACTGATGAGAAGGGTAAGGAACGAGTCTTTGCCTTAAATACTACCATTTTTGAAATGTTTGGCGGTGCGTTAGCGAAAATAAGTAGGGAATATCTTTTCTTAATGGGTTTCTCAGGTCAAAAAAGAATGGTTGTTGACAAATCTTTAGTCTCCAGAGGCTACCAAGCTCGTTACGAAGTTGAGCATGCCGACAATTGGATCTATGATGAATTTATAAAAAATAGCCAGTTCAATTATGAGTTTATTCCTGATAAAAAAGTAGAAAATGACGCGGTACTGTTTAAAATAGTATTGGGGGATTTGAAAAGCAAATTCAAAGTTCGAGCAGGAATTGAAAAAAGGAAAATGCCTGTTTATGCCTTGGTCAAATCTTCAAACTATAATGCACTGGAAATACCAACTCAGAATATCGATTACAGGATCACAAATAAAGTTGGAGAGACAGAATACGAAAGTACAACGGAATCCACGATAGGTCAGCTGAATGGGGCCATAAACAGTTACTCCAAGAAGTTTATCATCGATGAAACAGGTTTAAAAAGAATCAGAATAAAGTATCCATATTCAGCACGCACTCCATCAGATTTTAAGACCGCACTGAATAAATGTGGTTTAGACCTGATTGAAGTTGAAAGGGAAATGGAAGTACTGGTGATTAAAGATGCGAAATAATAAAATGTTGATAGAGATAGTAAGTTTGAAAAAGAAGCTATTATTTTACAGCTGTTGCCTGGCATTATCCGCTTGCATGCCACCTCGTAAATTAACGCAAAGCATGTCTGGCAAACAGGTGCAGCAGTTAAGAGCTGTGCCTGCTGGCCGGCAGGATTCCACTCTCAACACAGCAGGTGTTTATAGCGGATTGTTTAATGTTCACAAACAAAAAGAAAGGTATTTGTTAGAAATACCGGACAGCTTATTAAACAGAGATATCTTGCTAGTCAGCAGGATCAGCAAATCTTCAGCTGAAACCCGTGGAATCAATACAGGCTACGCTGGTGACGAGATTAACAAGAAAGTAATCCGTTTTGATAAAGGACCAGCCAATAAATTATTTATGCGGGTGATCTCTTATGCGGAGCGCAGTGCAGATAGTACTCGGCAGATGTTTAAGGCACTGAACAATTCCAATGCTCAGGCCATTGCTGCTGCATTTGAAATTAAAGCCCACTCTAAAAATGGCAAGGGCCAGCTGATTGACATTACTGAATTTATTGGTGGGGATTCGGAGTTGTTGTATTTCGATAGCCAAACGAAAAGTGGATTGAAATTGAGTGGTTTTCAAAACGATAAATCGTATATCCAATCTGTAAAGTCATATCCAAGGAATGTAGAGATCAAAACGTTAAAAACTTACAGCAAAATACAAACTGGCGGTATTGCAGGCTTATCGAAACCTTCGACGCCTGTCTATGCCACATTAGAACTGAATACCTCTTTGGTGCTGTTGCCAGCAGTTCCCATGCGGAGCAGAACTTTTGATCAAAGGGTGGGTTACTTTACAACTGACTATACAGACTATGATGCCAACCCGCAAGGTGTGGAGAAAACACAAATTATTGACCGCTGGCGGCTGGAACCAAAGAAGGAAGATGAAGCTCGTTACCTTGCAGGGGAACTGGTAGAACCGAAAAAGCAGATTGTATTTTACATCGACCCAGCTACACCCAAAGCATGGGTGCCTTATCTAACACAGGGGGTAAATGACTGGAATGTAGCTTTTGAACAGGCCGGTTTTAAAAATGCCATTGTAGCCAAACCTGCACCTAGCTATGTGCAGGATAGTACCTGGAGCATTGATGATGCAAGAAACAGTGCAATTGTATATAAAGCTTCTGAAACTCCTAACGCAAGTGGCCCACACATTAGTGATCCGAGAACGGGGGAAATTTTAGAATCTCATGTAAACTGGTATCATAATGTGATGAAGATGCTGCGGAACATGTATTTTATACAAGCCAGTGCTATAGACCCAGGAGCAAGAAAAATGCAATTTGATGAAAAGCAGATGGAACAGCTTATCCGCTTTGTAAGTAGCCATGAAGTAGGCCATACACTAGGCCTGCGTCACAACTTTGGCTCTTCATCAACTGTACCAGTAGACAAGCTGCGTGATAAGGCATGGGTAGAAGCCAATGGGCATACCCCCAGCATTATGGACTATGCCAGGTTTAATTACGTAGCCCAGCCGGAAGACGGCATTTCCGAAAAAGGAATCTTTCCAAGGATAAACGATTACGACAAATGGGCCATTGAATGGGCTTACCGATGGTACCCTGCTGATAGGTTTAAAAGCCCTGAAGAAGAAAAGGCTTACCTGAACAAATGGGTAATTGAAAAAACATCGGGCAACAAACGCTTATGGTTTGGAAGTGAAGAAGGAAACGATCCGCGCAGCCAGAGTGAAGATCTGGGGGATAATGCCATGCTGGCCGGAACTTACGGTATTAAAAACCTAAAAAGGATAATGCCGAACCTGATTAGCTGGACAAAAACAGAAAACGAAGGATACGAAAATACAGCCGAGATGTACAACGTGCTGCTGGCGCAATTTAAACTTTACATGGGGCATGTGTTGGCCAATGTAGCCGGGGTCATGACTACACCAAAAACATCGGAAGAAAATGGTGCGGTAGTAGTTTATGTATCCAAAGCTAAACAAAAGCAAGCTGTAGCCTTTTTACAGCGCCAGCTATTTGATACACCTGAGTGGCTGCTGAATAAGGAAGTGTTTGCTAAAACAGGATTGGGCAATGCCGCTACCATTTCGACTTTGCAGGATGAGGCGCTGACCAGGCTAATGGGTTCTAATACGCTAAATAAACTGAACGACTTTGAAGCCTATAGTCCGGCATCGGCTTATACAATGCAGAATTTGCTGGATGATTTACAGCGTGGAATATTCAGTGAGTTGGGTAGTGGCAAAACAATCACCATATACCGCCGGAATTTGCAGAAGGCTTACCTGGATAAACTGATGACCCTGCTTGCTGATGCTAAAGGCGCACCTGCTGGTTCTGGACCCGGTGCGGAAGTGAAGCTGACAGACATTTCATCGGTAGTGCGCCTGCAATTGCAGGGTTTGCAACAGCAAATTAGGTCTGGCAATAGCCGTGCTAAAGATAAATTGAGCAAGGCACACCTGCAGGATTTAAATCAACGTATTACACAATTTTTAAAAGTTAAATGATATGATAAAGAGATTATGGATGCTATTGTTACTGGCATGTAGTATAACAGTAATGGCACAGGAGAAGGCAGTGGTTTTAAAACCCGGAGAAATAATACCTGACTTTACGATGGTTACCCCTGAGGGCGGAAAAATACGCATGCTGGAAACGGTAGCAAAAGCAGAATATACCCTGATAGATTTCTGGGGTTCATGGTGCGTGCCCTGCCGGGCTGCTTTCCCTAAGCTAAAACAGCTATATGCCAAATGGCATACCAAAGGCTTTAACATTATGGGTGTGGCAGACGATAAAGATGAAGCCTGGAAGAAAGCATTGGCCGAGGACAAAACACCCTGGCTACATGGAAGGGATACAGACCGGGCAATACATAAGTTGTTTAGTGTGCAGGGTGTACCGGCATACTTACTGGTAGATAGTAAAGGAAAACTGGTTGCGGCATCGCTGTTTACCGGTGGGCGGATGCTGGAATTCGGCATCCCGATAAGGGATGCAGCAGGGCTGGATGCCGGATTAGAAAAACTTTTAAACGAAGCAAAATGAAAAAGCTATTGATGATGATATGTTTATGCTTGTTTGCGGTTGGCTTGCAGGCTCAAGGTGTGGTAAGGTGGAGTTACAGCGCTAAAAAACTTTCTGCAACGGAAGCAGTGCTGTATATGAAAGCAAGTATTGGCGGAGCCTGGCACCTGTATTCGGTAAACCAGCCGGAGGGCGGGCCAATGAAAACCAGCTTTACTTTTGAACCCTCTGCTGATTATGCATTGGTAGGCAAGGTGACAGAACCTAAACCTAAAAGTATGTTTGACCAGAACTTCGGGATTGAGGTGCTGTACTTTGAAAAGGAAGTGGTGTTTGAACAAAAGGTGAAATTAAAGAATCCCGAGTCTGTTGTAAAAGGCAGAGTTGAGTTCATGGCCTGTGATGACAGCCAATGCCTGCCACCAGAAGAAAAGGAGTTTAGTATAGTAGTTAAATAAAAACCGTGGATTAGCTACGCTGAGCTCGTGAAAAAATCGGTTAATGTTCAAAGGTTGGTTAAACAGTGAGATGCCCGGAGGGGATTAGGTGTGACCCTCCGGCTCTTTAAAAGAGAAAATATGAAACCCATAAACACGGTCAAACAGAATTTTAAAAAAGCCGGGGTGGTAAAGAAGAATTTAATGTTTTTACGATAAAATAATTATTGGTTAAACGGTGAAGATGTCCGGAGCAGTAAATGAGCGTGCTGTTTCGGCTTCTTAAAAAAAATGAATGATGATCATGTTCGATATCAACATCAGCCAAAAGCTAAGGGCTTTGCGGAAAAATCGGGGCTGGACACAGAGCGATATGGCAGCGCAGCTGGACATTTCTGTGCCGGCTTATTCGAAAATAGAATGTGCACAGACGGAATTGACACTAGGCAGGTTAAAACTGCTTGCTACTATACTCAAGGTAAAGGTTTGCTGGTTGCTGGACGAAGATGAAATGGTGTTACACCAGGAGAATGAGGAGTTGAAAGAGAAATTAAGGTTGAGCAATATAGAAGTGATGGGCTTGCAGAAAAGACTGCTGGCTTGTTTTGAACAAAGGTAAAATTAACGTCTCTCCTTTCATAAACGGGTGGGTTTATAATGGAGCCGGGAGTGTAAGCAACTCCCGGTTTTTTAAAGTTGAGGTTCATCAAAATATTGACAATGTAGCCAAAAAATTATGATTGATAAAAACATTTTACTGGCCCTGATCCCTTCGCGATAAATGAACATACTGCCATACATTGCTGCTTTGGAAAAGGTACTTGCAGAATTGCCGGAAAAAGGCATTTGCTTACCCTGCGTGAATATGCCATGGACGACCGGATCTTGCTGCACAAAATGATATTCCGTTTTTTAGACTTTAGCTACGCGGAAACAGTTTTCCTGCTGAAAGGGCTGATCATTTATCAGCAGCGCTGGGGTGAGTTAAATGAAATTGCAAAAGAAGGGATAAGAGAGGTAAGCACAGTGCTGATGCGGCGGGCCAGGGAATACCAGCAAAGCGGAGAGCTGGTAAAGGCTATGGAACTGGCCTTTGCGATACTGGTTACCGTTGAACCGGAAAAGGACCCTGAAGACCTGGTTTACTACGCCGTAGTAATGGATGTAGTTGGCTTTATAACCGAACTGGAAAAAGATTACTGATAAATATCTATTCATTTAAAAAAACAAGGATTATGGAAAACACTTAACTCAAATGATTGACGGGAGATTTTAAGGGAACGTTTGTACATGGGGGGAAATAAACACAACAAACGATTAAATTTTCTAATTAAATTATGAATAAAAGACCATTTAAATTAACCGAAGCTCAAATGACAGCCTGGAAACAGGAGGTAGTAGATTACTTACGCTCTTTATTGGACAACCCGCTTTTGCTGGGTAAGCTGTCTGTAGTACTGATGAATAGCTTAAGGCCGCATTTTAAGCGGAAAGGCTATATGCTATTGCAGCCTGATATGCTGATGACCGAGGCCCATTACCTTAGAAAAGGCCTGATTAAATTGTATAGCATTGATGCACAAACAGGTGAAAAAAAGATACGCTTTATATGGAATGCCGGCAGTATTGTTGTTTTACTGGAAGCTTTTAGGGAACGCCTGGTAAACGAGGTATTGTATATAGAGCTGATAGAAGATTGTGAACTGGTAAGCATCAGCAATTTTTGTATGGACGATATTTATGAAGGACATACTGTTGCCTATAAACTGACAGAGAAAATAAGGGCAGCCGAAATGGCACGTAAGGATTTGCAAACAGAAATACTGCAGATGGTGGATAAGAAACAGCGCTACTGTGTGTTTAAGGAGAAGTTTCCGGAGTTTTTTGTTGACGGGGAATGGAGATTGAGCAATGAAGAGATTTGTAGTTTCATTGGGATATCGCCTACTTGTTTAAAAACAGCCCGGAAGATTTGTTCGGATGAGGAGGACTAAATAGTCTTCTTTTGAGGGTAACAAACCTTTTTGCAAGGTCTAAATCGACTTTTAGCCTTCCTTCGGGGAGGCTTTTTTGTTTTATGCTTAATGCTATTGATTCATGTAGATATTGAATAAAAGATTTTGGTTTATGCTGCTGCTCGATGCCATAAGGTGCACAATGTAGTTGGTTAATAGTTACAAGCCCTGCCTTATCGCATATCTTACGTTTCTCTCGGGGATATATTTTCCTTCAATATACCATGTTAATAAATCCCTAAAAGTCATATCTGAAACTTGTCTTGCAGGTTGATAGAAAGATGGCTTAGGAATACGAATCATATTCAAGGTTAACAATTCTATTGTTTTGAGAGGGAGCCACACTGATACAACTAGTAGATTATAAAGCGCGGCTGATGAATCATACAATTCGGCTTCAGAATGAAAATGTTTATCATATTCAAAATCAGAATATTCCAATTCAAACTTACCGACAAACTTAGTTAGCATAAAATAGTTGTCATCGCCTGTTAATCCTAAGTCATTTACAATTTTAGTTTTGAGTGATTCCAGATCATCAGCTGATTCGTTTTCAATAAAATTTTTTACAGTAATGTAGGCATGTCTTAGTTTCGAAAATTCTATTTGCTTTATTTCTTCCATTACATTACTATAAATAAGTGATTTCATTTGAAATTAGGCAAATAATTTAAGAGTAGTGCCAAATCAAGAACTTTTTTGATTTAGGCCAACTTTTAAATATTAGTATATCAAGATCTGTTTTAACTAAATGAGTTAACAGGACTTTAAACCTTTAATGAAAAATTAAAGGATAATTTTAAAAAGCCTTAAAGCTTTGAACTAGTTCTTGATTTTCTGTAGTAGAACTTACTGATCTCGTATCCAATAGACATAATCAAAAAGAAGAAAATGAACACCCAGCTATAATTTAGTAAAAATCTAAAAAATAAAATTTCAATTATACTAAATATTGCTAGTCTAAGAATTAGCTGGTCGACAGAATTTACGGGTTTGAAGAGTTTCATATTATAAATATAAGAAATTAATTAGCACATCAACTTGGTATCCCAGATGGTTACTAGGGTATACGCATGATTAGTCTTGAAGTATTAACTTTTCAACACATCTCTTAATTTCCATCTGGCTTTTACCAGTTGTTTCACTAATTTTTTCTATAAAAAAAATAAAACCGTAGAGATACAAAACTATATTTTTAAATCTGCTTCACAACTTTTGGACTTGATGGTATTTGTATAGGCAGATGCGGCAGAGGCAGAATAGGACCTGGCGGTGTTGTATGGTGTGGAGACTAGAAATCTGAAGAATATAAAAACTTGAAGTTCCAATTTGGAACCTCAAGTTGGGGAGACACACGTAAATTACTACCTTGCAGATTAAATCTATAATATAATGCTCAGCAGACTTTACCTCTGGTCCATTTTTATGCTTTTATCATTATCTCTTAAAAGCCAGTATCTTGATACCAGATATAATAATTCATCCAAAGACATGCGTTTGCAGGGGAAAGTAAAACAACTGAAACTGACCTGGTATAAAAGCGTAAAAAATGGAGATCCATTAAAAAACGAATTGGAATTGACTATCCTTTATAAATTTAATGAGGCGGGAAACATCACCGAAAAGATACAGTATAGAGCCAAAGGTGACGAAGCTGCCCGGGATGTTTATGGATATGAGAGCGGAAGGGTTGTTAGTTACAAAGCATATAGCAATGGGAGTAAATTGCCGCAATATGTAGTGAGCTGCATCACTGATTTGGCTAAAAATACTTTTACTACCCGGTTGACAATTCCTGGATTGCAAGGGGTACATTCGACAACGGTGCGAACCTATAATGCAAAGGGACAGATACTATCGCAAATAACAAAAGAATCAGGTAAAATTACGGGAACTACAAAAAAGTACGATGCGGTTAAAAATACTGTAAGAAGCACCTCTCTTGATAATAGCAGTTATTATGATGAGGTTTATGATAAAAATCAGTTCCTGATTGAGGCCCATTATTATAAAAAATCTGAAGATGATGCCGGAACTCATTTCTATACCAAGTATGATGCATTTGGAAATGAAGTTGAGAGCTACTATGTTAACAAAAAGGAAGGTTTTACTTCTCCAACAGACAGTACTTCATACACGTATGACAGCCACAACAATTGGATATCTAAGGTTTCGAAGAGCGATTTTTATACAAAGAAGCAGGAGAGAGTTATTGAATATTATAGTGGGAAATAGCTTGGCGCCAAATAGGCCATAGTGTGGAGACGAAAGTATTGAATCGGGCGGTTAAGGAAATTTGGGAAAAAAATATTTTATCTTATTTTAAATTATATTTCTAATTGTCCTCTGTCATATGAAAAGAAACATAGTTATTGCAAACCGCCTTCGTGAGGTGCTCCTTAATGGATATTGGATTGCCAACACAAATTTTAAAGCACAAATCTTAAGTGTAAATTGGGAGCAAGCAATTCAAAAAGTTGGAAATCTAAATACAATTGCAGCTTTAACCTTTCATGTTAATTATTATTTGAAGGGGTTGTTACCTATTTTTAATGGTGGGAAGCTTGAAATTAGTGATAAATATAGTTTTGATGTCCCGCAAATTCAATCTGAAATGGATTGGAAAATTCTGGTGGATGACTTTTTAAGTAATTCTGAAAAATTTGCAAATCAGGTTGAACAATTGCCAGATAATTTGCTGGACGAGCCATTTGTTGACGAAAAATATGGAAGCTACTTACGAAATATTGAAGGTGTTATTGAACACAGCTACTATCACCTGGGCCAGGTTTCTTTAATAAAAAAGATGATTTCTAAATAAAACTGTTTTAAGAAATACAATACGAGTTAAATTTGAATAGATTGGCTACCCTAGAATTCTGCCTTGTTAGTACGCTTTTTCTTTGTTGTAATTCTTCTTATTAACAGGATAACTCCTGCAATTACGCCAAGTATAATTGCCCAGGCAGCAAGTTTCCCAATTATGGATCCAATGGCATATGCCGCTGGATGATCAACCCCTTGTGTTAAGCTGGTTTTGTCGGCGGTTATAGTCAATGAGTTTAAAAATTGCGTTCTGGCTGTTTGTGTAGCCAGCTTGTTTTCTGACAAGGTCATAAAATTTACCGTAATCAGGGTGTTATCTAAAAGTATAAAACGTGCAAATCTTAAATCGGGCAGGTTGGGGTTCGAGCTTGCAACGAATTCTATTTCTATTCCTTTTAATCCGTCGATTTCAAATGGGTTTTTACTAATTAGCTTACCCTGGGCAGCATCTAAAAAGCCATTGATGGTACTGTCATAAAATTCTGGCAATGTGTTACCATTGACCTGTAGCAGCATATCAGCATCCAATTCTCTGGTTATCGTAGAGTAAATGGCTACAGAATCGATAAACTGGGTCAAAATATGCCCCAATGTATCTGACGTTATAGGTTTTTGAGGGAAGGTAATGGTAGCGAGACCCGCCAGGTTTTGTTTTTGAGGGTTTTGGGCGAATAATTGGAGAACACTAAAGAGCAGTAAAATAGTACAGAAGTTTTTTTTCATAAAAGCGTTGATTTATAAGTAACGAAATGATAGCAGTGCATGTTCATTGTAATGCTGAAATAAATATACAAATCATATATTTAAACCAAAATTACTGCAAGAAAAGATATGCTTTATATGGAATTCCGGCAGTATTGTTGGTAAACGAGGTATTGTATATAGAGCTGAGAAGATCGTGAACTTGAGCAGTAAGGAGATCTGTAGTTTCATTGGAATGTCGCCTACTTGTTTAAAAACAGCCCGGAAGATTTGTTCGGATGAGGAGGACCAAATAGTCCTCTTTTGAGGGCTAACAAACTTTTTTGCAAGGTCTAAATCGACTTTTAGCCTTCCTTCGGGGAGGCTATTTTTGTTTTATGCTTAATGTTATTGATTCATGAAGAAGTTAAATAAAAGATTTTGGTATCTGTTGGGGATTGATATCATCAGGTACTTGTTTATCCTGCTGTTTTTATATGCAGCATTTAGTAAAGTTTGGGACTTTCAGAAGTTTAAGGTGCAGCTGGGGCAATCGCCTATATTATCAGATTTTACTTTGTTGGTTGCACTGCTTGTGCCTGGTGTAGAGATCTTGATTGCTATAGGTTTGGCTTTTAGAAAGACTTTGCTACCGGCCCTTTGGGCCAGTTATGGCTTGATGATCATGTTTAGCTTGTACATCATAGCGATCTTGAAGTTCAGTGACAGGCCGGTTTGCCATTGTGGTGGTGTTTTAGAACAGATGCAATGGTCGGAACATTTGTGGTTTAATATAGGGTTTGTGGGGTTGGGAGTTGTAGGGTTGTGGCTGGGGTTTTACCGCCGGTTTCGTGATGCTGGTACACGTCATCTCGAACCGCAGGGAGAGATCTCTTGTTTAGGCATAGTTCAAGAGATCCCTCGTCGCTGCGCTTCCCTCGGCATGACGGGGTGTGTTAAGGACGACCGCTTTAGGCATGACGACGAGGTGTATTAAAAATATTCAATGCGCGTTGAACAGGTGGAAGCTGAAAAGCCTGATTAAAAAAGAGTAGGCATTAATCTTATCATTCAAAAAAATGAAAAAACAATTTTTCACATTCGTTATTGCGGCCGTATGTGTCGTAAGCACTGTATTTGCGACTGCAAAACCAACAACAAGTGTTTTACTGGGATCGCCTTACAATGACCAGGGTGAGTGTACTACCCCAGGCAATGTAATTGGCACCTGTGATGTAAACTTTACCCAGAATGCCTGCCAGCTGCTGGCCGGTGGTGATGCTTATCTGCAGGATACAGAGACTGGCCTTTGTACCATTCCCTTGTACAGACAAAACTAGATCTCCCAATTTAGTTTGACATCCTTAAACGGCCCGCTGCATTAGCGGGTCGTTTATTCCAAAGCTTGCTTTTATATCCCATAATCCATTAGCCTATGAAAAAATTTATCTACTTGCTTGTTGCCGTTGCCATTTTATCATCTTTACCCGTTCTTTATCTGACCATCCGCTATGCGCTTAAGCAGCGCGCTGCTACCTATAACTTTAAAAGGAACCTGCTTGGGGTGGTTAAAGGCCATAAGGCCATCGATATAAAATACAACTCGTATTACCTGGCCGGTGAGGCTGGAAGTTCCGTTTACCTGGCCAGTGGAACGGCCATAGGCCATTTGCTGAAGGTTGGGCCTTTGTTAAAGGATACTTTAAGCATTAACCTTGAGCTGAACAGGCAGGAGGTAAAGTTAAAGGGCAGCTATAAGGCTTATGTAGATTCCAGCTCTTTTTACCTGTACAATGGATTGGAACGCAGCATCCTGAAAGGCAAAACCGGGATTTGGAAGGCATCGGTTTATTGGATAAAGGCGCCATACTTTGCACAGCTGCAGCCTTTGGGTACACAAACGATGGTTTTCCGTTTTATAGACACCGATACCCGGGCGAATAGTTTGCGCAAAGTGAGTGTGCCAGGAGAAAGCATGAGCAATACCGGGATATTTAAAAAGCAGGTAGATGGCCTGTTTTGTACAGATGGCATGCTGAGGTATAACCGGCAGCTGCACATGCTGACCTATGTATACCATTACCGCAACGAGATCTTGCTGATAGATACTAATTTAAATCTGGTTAAAAAGTTGAAGACGATAGACCCGATTGATTCGGCCCGCTTTAAGGTAGATCAGCTGCGTGCTGAAAAGTCCTTCACTTTTGCTTCGCCCACTTTAATGGTAAATGCAAACTGTTCAAACCAGGGCAAATATTTGTTTGTGCAATCGAAACTGATGGGTAAGGATGAGGATCTGACGCTGTTCAGGAAAAGTGCGGCAATTGATGTTTACGATCTGGAGAAACAGGTGTACTGTTATTCGTTTTACCTGCCCAAATATAAGGATGTACCCATAAGCAGTTTTAAGGTATTGGGGAACAGCTTGTATGCAGTGGCAGGGCAATACCTGACCAGGTATGCGCTGGAATTACCGGAGTGAGAGGAGGCTGAAGAAAATGCTTTTGGGAAGGGCCATACCCCAAAAGCGAAGGTCTGGATCCCATAACCGGGCCTTCAATTGAAATTAACGTTTAAACATAATGGGCAATAATGAATTGTTGCTTAGCATTTACAAAATGAAAGACCGGCAGGCTTGCCTGGTTTTTAAAAGTACGGGCAAGCCCTGTAAGCTCTTTAACTTAATAGAAGTACTGCACTTTGCAGGCGAAATGAAACTGTTGAGCGCAGCCATGGATACCGGAGCCGCACAAAACTA